>NZ_CP129684.1 GCF_041080835.1 Bifidobacterium sp. WK012_4_13 | reverse complement strand
TACCCATTTTAGCCCCAAGGGGGCACAGTAGGTAGTTTTACTTGTTTTGTCATTTTTTTGAGCTTCTAGTGCATGAACTAGAATTGATAATTGAGCATGGAAATGCATATTTTTATAGAGATTGGAGCACAGTAATGGCGTCGAGAATGAGCGAGAATACTCTGGGTGTTGATGTGCTGAAACGAGAGCGTGCACTTGCATCGGAGAAGCTGAAGGATATGAAGACTGTATTCAATGAGCTTAAGAAAATGATGGGTGCTGCGTCGGTTTTGAACTCGGAATTGGCAAAGTTCACGAATAAGTATGGGATGAACAAGCAGGCAATCGATGAGCTTTTTGAGCTTTCTTCGCAACAAATATCCTTGATTCGACAAGCGGCTGCGAGTGATTCATCTTCGGAAGATGCGCAAGAAAAATCATCAAATGAGGAAACGGAATCTCAGGATTCTTCGCAGAATGCGATCAGTGATGTTCCTGCTTTTGTACATCATGATGCGTGATTTGTTCTTCACTGACAAACAGTAATGCCCCGCAAAAGCGGGGCATTCTTTATTCGTTTCGGGCGATTATCCGCGCAAATTTCGTGATGGTATCGGCTTGTGTCTCTATTCTTCCTTACTGTTTTGGTCTGCGATTTCCTCGATGTTGTCGATGAGTATTTCCATATCTACCGCTGAGGCATTGTAGGAGCCGTAATGAATGTGGCTGCATATTCTTGCTTGTTCAGCGTCGATGAGGGGTTTGACGAGTTGAAGGTATTCTTCGTTGATGTACGTGTGCCCGCGCATGGGAATGTAGCCATATGCCATAAGGTTGACGCTTACCGGGTCGGCTCCCATGTTGCCCATCTCATCTCTGTACACCGTCATCAGTGCCAGTGATCTGTCTGCTTGGAACCGGCAGACTGTGTAGGTTATCGGTTCGTCGAACCCGTTGGTGCCGGTCAGTGCGTGTCCTTGGCTGTCGTTGAGATATTGCATTGTTTTCTTCTTTCTTTGTGTGGTTCCAATCATTTTTTTGGAACTTCTTGAACGATTTCCACGGATGCGGTGGAGCGCACGAATGCAAGCCGCAGCGGCACGAGAGAACACGCCTGCGGCGTGTGACCGGAGTGGCGAGAAGGCCCGAAGGCCCGTGCGCGGCGGCCGGCTTTGCCGACGCATCCGGGTTGCATGAGGCAGCACCGGCGCTACAGTGGAATGAGTCAAGAAGGGACGAAAAAGACGCGCAGCGAAGCGCAGCCACGATCATGAAGACACTAATGCGACCGCCCCTTTGACGGTCGTTCCGCTCATCAATGCGCGGGTGAAACCCGCTCCCTATGTCGCCGGTAGGCGAGAGCGGCTTGGAGTGCGCCACGTTGTCTGTGGCGCGCGAGAAACGCACGGGACGCGAGCCTTGGGCACTCCACGCTGACTGTGGAGTGCCCGGCTGGTTCAGTGTGCCAGGAGTCTTTGCACGGTCTCGCGGTCGCTGTCCTCGTAGGCTGGGTAGCGTTTCGATTCCTGGAAGTCACCGTTATCATCAAGGGTCAACGCGACTTTGCGCAGCCCGTCCACGAAATAGTAGATTGGTTTCTTCTTCCACTGGCTTACCTTGCCACTGTCGATGAGCTGCTGGCTGTGCTCGCTGACGGGCGTGCTGTCGGCCTTGCTTTTCACTGCTTCGAGATAGGCGACCTTTTTTCTCAGGGCGGTTATCTTGCTGCCGAACGTGCAACGCTTCGCATCCCTGTGGTTCTTGTTCCATGCTTTCACTGCCTCGTTGTCGGCTATCATCTGAGCTAGCCTGCCTTTGAAATAGTCAAGGTTGTTGACGCTCGTGGCGGCTCCCACGCTTGCCCAGCCTGTGCGTCCCACCACGCGAACATCCTGCAACCGTTCGTTATCTTCCTTGAACTTCTCGACCATTTCGAGCATGTCCACGCGGTCGGCTGCACGCTCTTCCTCGTCAGCGAGGCGGCGCGTCCTGTCCCACTGCTGCTGCACATGCTTGTAGATGTTGCCGCGTCCCTCGATGTTCGGCTGTCCGAACGGTATCGCATGCGCCTCGTCGCGTGCCGCCTGTTCGGTCGCTTCCCGTTCGCTTCTGACCCGTTCGAGTCTGCTCTTCGCCTGTTCCAAGCTGTTTGCTTTGATGATGGTAGTCATGATGTGCTGCTCCTTAGTTGATGCTAACGGTGACGTAATCGGTGGTGAAAGTCTGTGGCAAGTCGGGAAGGGTGAACCGTGATGGACTGCATTTCTCATGCTCTGATTGCAGTTGTTCGTATTGTTCCGTGCTGATTTCCCACTCGTCGCCGCAATCGTTTTCCAGATGCCACACGTCGGGCGCAATCGTGTCCATCGATGAGATAATTTGGTCTGCGTCATCGTTGCCGATGCCCTCGCTATGCACATAGGTGTCGCATTTGTTCCATGTATGGTTGCTCTCTGATGGCTGCTCGATGCTGATTCTTAGTGTGCGGCTCATGAGTTCTACCCCCCCTGTTTTTTCTTTTTGGCCGGTTGGTCAAGCGAAGCGTTATCGAACAAAGCGGGTTCCGTCATAAGCGACGCTCCGAGCTTGCTCGCGTGCGTCGCGTTGACGGGTTCCGCGACTTCGATATGATCCAAGGCGATAGCCGACCGGTCAAAAAGAAAACAGAAAAGCGCAGCCGAAGGCTGCTCCATCTCCTGCTCGATGCCTCGCCTCTTCTCTTCAGGCATCGAGGACGCGGCCACGTTGTTCGGCCGCCTTCATGTGTCTGCGTCCGCGTTTGGCGGATGCTCCTTTCGATGGTCAGTGCAGCCGTGGGCCGCTCCATTCCCCCTGCATCGCGCGATGGCGACGGTGGGGTGTGCCCGCCGTTGCTGTGCGGCGGGTGTGACGCTCAGTCGTGGAAGTATCGTGGCGAAAGAATCGATTTGGGGAATGATACGCAATGTGAATCGTCGTAGTCGTAGTCGCTGATGTTCAGACAGCCGTCGTTTTTTTCGATGAGGCTGTCCAGGTTTTCCGTGGTGAGAATGTCCATCAGATGGTTCACCAGCACATGCCGTTCGATGGTGGCCGGCTCCCCGCTGCCCCCGTCCGTCTCACGAATCGAATACCGGTGCCAGCCGTGTGGAACCTGTTCGGGGTTCAGTCTCAGGTCACTGTAGAGTGCGGCGACTGGCGCTTCCCGCGCCTCGATTCCAAGGCGTATCGAATACAGTTCCTCCGTTCCGTTCGGGCGGGCCATCAGTCTTCACCTTCCTTCTTCTGTTGATTTCTGATGACTTGTTCATCGTGGTGTCGCATCCATTGGTGGAATGCCTCGCGCTTTTCCTTTTCCCACTGGTCGGCCACGGCACGTCCCTGCTCGTACCTGAGTGTGTCGTAATAGTCGTTGATGAGCGCGTCCTCTATTTCCTGCTCGTCTGGTTCATAGGCGGCTATGCCGAGCTTTTCAAGACTGATGACCGCAGTCGTGGTCTTGACGTCTGGTTGTGGTTCCAATCGGCATTCGCAGGTAAAGTGTTCGTCACATGCTTCGTTTTCTTCGACTTGTCTGCCGCACCTTGAGCAGTGGTAGTAGGTGTTTGCCATGATGTTCTCTCCTTGGTTCTGTTTCATTTGATTGCTGTTGATTGGCTATTTCTGCTTGTCGTCAAGCTCGTTGCTGAGTTGGTCGAGGCCGTGCTTGGCTATGTCCTTGAACGTGTCGATGGTGGCCTTGGGCAGGTGGCCGCCATGGTTGGGGTCGTCCTTCGATTGGTGTGACTGCCACATGTCTTCCAGTGCTTCCCATTCGCTGGTGCGGATAGTGGTCATGGTCACCTTCGCGTCGATGCACAGCAGTGCCTTGTAGAAGCTCTTGGGGTTTTCGTTTATCATCTGCTTGATGATGCTGATGTAGGGCTGTATCAAGTTGATTTCGACGCTGGCTTCCATCACCTGCTCGATGCCGGTGGCGAGCATCTTCCTGTAGTGTGCCTTGGGGACTCTGGTCTGCTCGTAGGCGTAGGTCATGTCCTCCATCGACCCGGCCATCCTCTCGGCGGTCATTGCCCTGAAGTCGTCGCAGAACGTGTTCGTCATCATGACTCTCCTTTGTGTATCCAACTGTTTTCCTGACGCCTGGAATGCCGGCACAACAGGAAGCGGAGAGTCAAGCCGTGTGTGGATCGGAACATGGGGAGCGAAGCCCAAGGGGATACGCTTTTATATCCCCGAAGACGAAAGCGAGGCGTGGGCCGGGACACATCCGGCTTGACTCGCAGCGGGTTGTGCCAGAGTGGAAGGTGGCAGGAAAACCCCACCATCCAACCTGTTCAGCCTTACCGCCATAGGCCGTAAGGCGACGAAAACCGGTCTGTCCCTCTGCGGGCAGTCCGTCTCCCCTAGCTCATCGAATGATGTGATCCGGGAGACGCGGATCACATCGCGGCCGGCAGATAGAATGAACGTCCTCGAAGAAGGGTGATGCCGATGAGTGGACGCATGTTCGTGCTGGCCGACGCGGATAGCTTCTATGCGTCATGCGAGAGAGTGTTCCACCCCGAACTCGCACGCCGGCCGCTCGTGGTGCTCTCCAACAATGACGGGTGCGTGGTCTCGCGCAGCCGCGAGGCGAAGCTGCTCGGCATCAGCAACGGCACGCCCTGGTTCAAGATCAGAGGCCAGGCACAGCATGATGGCGTGATAGCCAGGAGCAGCAACTACGAACTGTATGCGAGCCTGTCCAGGCGCATGATGCGGCTCATGGCCGCGGCCCTTCCCGGCCAGGAGATCTACTCGATAGACGAATGCTTCCTGCGAGGCTTCCAGGATCCGCAGCGCACCAGGATCGTCTGCACAAGAATGCGGGAAACGGTGCTGCAAGGCATCGGCATCCCGCTCACCATCGCCACCGCCCCCACCAGGACGTTGGCGAAGATCGTCAGCCACTACATCAAGCACCAGGGCGGCGGCATAGGCGACTGGGATCTGCTTAGATCCCAGGAGCCGGACGTGCTCGACCGGATCGACGTGTCGGAAGTGTGGGGCGTCGGCCGACGCCTCACCAGAAAGCTTCAAGGCATGAGCATCACCACGGCCGGCGACCTCGCACGCGCGGATCCATCCAGGATCCGTCACCTGTTCTCCGTGCTCCTGCAACGCACGGTATTGGAACTGCAAGGCATACCCTCCATCGAACTGGACGATTTCGACGCCATCGACGGCACCAGGAAACAGCAGCTCATGTGCAGCAGAATGTTCGGCCAGCCCATAACCGGCCTGCCCGACCTCTCCGCAGCAGTCAGCACCTACGCGCAGCAGGCATCCATCCGGCTACGCAAGCAAGGATCCCTGGCCGGCATGGTCACCGTGTTCATCGCCACCAGCCCCTTCAACCAGGACTACCAGTCCAGAAGCGGCAGCATCATCCTCACCGACCCGGCAGACGACCCGCTCACCATCGCCAGGGCAGCCGTGGGCACACTCCCCCGCATGATCGACCCACACGCCAGATACGTGCGGGCCGGCGTCATGCTCGGCGCACTCACCGACGCCGCGTCATACACGACCTTCGACGGGATGGACGCCAAGCGTGACAATGGCCTGGGCACGATCCTCGACCAGGCCAACCGGAAATTCGGGCTGCAAAGCGTCGGCATCGGCTGGGCCGGCATGAAAGGCAAGGGCAGGGCACGCCAGGAAACCGGCGCCGCATGGAACATGAAACGACACCACCTCAGCAACCGAGGCACCACACGGTGGGATGAGCTGGCCGTGGCGAAGGCACGATGATCCTTTAACGCTGTCTCTCTGTGAGCATGGTAGGAGCACCTTTTTACGGGCATCCTCTAGGAGTCGGCTTCAATGTCTGACTTCAGTCTTTCAAGACTCCGCATGGAATCGGTGGATAAAGGGTGGGCATGATTCAACATATAGGCGTCACCATCAATGTGTATGAGAGTTTCGTATCCCTGGGGGCAAGGCCGGTTAACGATGCCTGGCTGTCCTTGATCTGTTCTGAAGTCGTCAGAGCTGATGAGAGGGCCGCTCTTGAGAACAAATGATTCCGCCATGTACATTTTCAGTCCGGATTCTGTGAATATGCACGACACGTCTGGCATGCATTCGAAGATGCGAACAGCCATACGGTCCGATTTTCCGAGAAGCTTGAATTGTTGCATGATCTTATCGTGATCGGCATGATGGTATATCCCGAAGTTGAACAGGTTGTAGGTTGCCTTGGAGAACGGCTCATTACCCGAGAATTCTTCGGCAAGCTGGGAATAGAAGCTTGTGGAACGGTACGAGTCAATTATCTTAGGGGTCAGAAACAGGTCCACGACCGTGTCCGACAGCGGCTTGGTCTGAGAAACATAATGGATCTTATACATCACGTCAGGATCGCGGAGCAGAATCGGGAAGGGATCCACGCTCAGTCGCAGCAGGATGATCTCGGTCACTGCACCCATGATGAACGCATGGAACTCATCGCGCATCGCAGGCAAATATCCTGCATACCAGGGTTCCGGTCTCTGAGTCAATGAGTAGAACGTGCGGAACCCCTGCCGGTGAATGTACTTGTTCGCACGACGCAAGGCCTTGTTGCGTTCAGCGAAGAATTCAGGCAGAGCGGCCTTGACCTCCTGAAACGGGGCGCAGACCTCCGCCAGGTTTTTCCTTATCTCCCCATCGGGCGGAAACCATCCGCCTTTTTTCCATCTTTCATACAGCTCACTAGATGCTGGATCATCGTCGCCCGAGAAATATGCCACGATGTGGGCCAGTTCCACTGCGGATCTCACGGAATAGAACGCGGAATCATACATGCCGCTTTCTAAAAGCTTCACGGCATTACGCAGCTCCTTCGACGCCTCCGCAAAGAAGATATTGAGCTGAAACATGTCAATGCGTCCCGTGAGCGACATCTCAATATCCAAGGTCGCCTGAAGAATGGCATCCCGATCATCAAGATGGCATGAACGAAGATGACTGAACCAGACATTGGTATCGATCAATGATGCCCCGTCCACGTCCGCTGAATTCTTCATACGACTCAGAATAGTCTGCCGATAGACCCCTTAATAGCCGCAGTCATATGACCGACTAGCCGTATAGCACGTCACGCGCCTATAACGCTATGGATGGTATGTCGGCTGACGTGGTACTGGTCAGCCGTCTCCTTCCGGCCCGTTGTCAGGGTCGGAGTCTTTGGCCTGCTATTGGGTGGTGATGTTGATGCGCTTGGTCATGTTCAACTGCGAGTAGTTACTAACGGCAGTGCCGTTGAACCTGAGCATAGAGTTCTGATGATGAATCATTTCTTTCCCCTTCATAGAATAAGCCCCCATTCTCGCCGATGAGACCGGAGCCTGCCATAATCATACTGCTGGGAGGAAGCAGGCTCACAGACGTCACTTACTGCTCATCGCACGTTCATGTTCCGTGACCCTTGCAGCGTGTGTCGCCTGCATATAATGATCGTGGAAATGTCAAGGACGACGGTTCCAGCGGTAGGAACGGGCTTGGGTAATACGCCGACGCCTCTTCCCGCTCTTTGTAGAGCGGTCACACGCGAAGGGTACGTGGCCGGTCGAACGGTTCAAGATTCAGTTACTTACAGGTTTATCGATTCTGATGAATCTCTGAAGGAGATGCCTATCATGGCAGATGCAATGGTTCTAGCCACACAGCAGTGGCTCAACGCAACATACGGGTCGGTTGACGGATGGGTGAGTCTTGCGGAGGATGGAAATACCGGGTGGAACACGATCTATGGGCTGCGCCGAGGTCTTCAGCATGAGCTTGGCATTTCTCCGGTGTCCTCGGGTTTCGGCACGGCCACCACCGCCGCGTTCACGGCGAAGATAGGGAAGATAGATGCATCGACGACGTCGCAGAACGTGCTGCGCCTGGTATCGGGAAGCCTGTGGTGCAAAGGGTATTCGGGATGGAACTTCACCGATCCCATGGCATTCACGAACCTGGTGCCATCCGTTTCCCGGGTCAGGTCCGATCTCGGCCTGGATGCAACGATTCAGTCCATCGATGTGAAGCTCATGGCATCGCTGATGTCGATGGATGCGTACGTCATTCCCGAGACGGGCAGCGGGACCGGCAGCATTCGCACGGTGCAACAGTGGCTCAACGGCATGTACTCCACTCGTGGCAGCTTCGCTCTGGTTCCCTGCGACGGACTGTACTCGCGGCAGATACAGACGGCCATGCTCTACGGATTGCAGTACGAGTTCGGCATGGACGATGCGACAGCCAACGGCAACTTCGGCCCCGGCACCAGGCAGGGTCTGCGCGACAGTGCTCCGGTCTCCCAGGGAGACGCGGACAGCTCCCACCATTACGTCCGTCTCTTCCAAGGAGCGCTCCGGCTCAACGGGTATGCGGACACACCATTCGACGGATCGTTCGGCGCGCAGACCGGCGCACAGGCGTCAAGCTTCCAGTCCTTCATGGAACTGACAGTGACTGGCGAGGGTGACTACGGGACCTGGTGCGCGCTGCTTGTATCGACAGGGGACCCCGACAGGACAACGAAGGGGTTCGACACCTCGACGCAGCTCACCGGCAGCCAGGCGCAAGGCGCCGCCGATGCCGGATACACGCATGTTGGCCGATACACGGTCGGGTCCGGCAAGAACATCACCATCGCCGAGCTTGGCGCGATCAAGGCCGCGGGACTCAGACTGTTCCCCATCCACGAACGCTACAACAACAGCGACAGCGTCATGACCGCTGCGGAAGGAGAAACTCAGGGCGCCGAGGCCACGGCGCGATGCCGGCTGCTGGGACTGCCCATGGGATCCACCGTCTTCTTCGCAGTGGACTATGATCCGAACGAGGATTCCATCGCCGGACCGGTATCCGACTTCTTCAACGGCATCGCCGACGGGATGAAGCCCTACCTCAACGGCGCATACGCCATCGGCGTGTACGGCACCCGCAACGTATGTCAGAGTCTCACCGGCAAGGGTCTGGCATCGGCCGTCTTCGTGGCCGGCATGTCCACAGGCTGGTCGGGCAACATGGGATTCCCCATGCCGCCAGCATGGCAGTACAACCAGATACAGGAAACCACCGCCAGCCTGGGCGGCAGCAGCATAGGCATCGACAAGGATGCCATCTCATCGCGCGCGGCAGCCATCGACCTAGCATCCCTCACCCTGCCACCCACCGAAAAGGACGGGGACACCCCCGCACAGTTCGGCCTCGACGTCCTCTACGACTGGATCGTCAGCGCCGAGATCAAGGGAGAGAAGGCGATATACGCGGCCAACAGCCTGCTCAACCCCATGAACGCCTACGCCGGGTTCATGCCCGACTACATCCTCGGATGGCTAAGAAAACCGACATACTGGTCCGACGGAGAAGAGAAATCCATAATGTGGCACACTTATACGCCGGAGCCGGCAACAAATGAGCAGGAGGTCCTTGCGAGAGCCGCTGTCGAAGAAGCGCTCGGCACTGCGGGAACCACTGGAAGTCTGCCATCGGTCAATACATCCTACCGGGATGTCCCCCACATGGCGGCCACCTGCCTTGGCTACCGCGATTGGGGCGTTGACATTGCCGCAAACAAGTCGGATGCCGGTGATTTGGGCGGATGGCTGCTCGATCTGCTCCAGCTCTGGGGCTCCTACGAAGGAAGCGGAGAAAACGCAGACCTGTCGACATGGGCGGCTCAGCGCCTTGGCGTGGTCGACGCAGACGGAGGTTTCGCATACGCCGATGTGCTGGCGGACGCCGACGGGTGGCTCCTGCAGAAAGCCATGAGCGGCGATACCTCGGGGCTGGCGCTGGGCAACGCGATGCGCTCGATCTATCAGGCAGACGGCAACCAGCGGATCAGAAACTTCTACAGCAGCCGGTTCAACGCAAACCCGGACAACGTGTCTGCAGCGTTCACCATGGTTCTCAATGGCATCGACGTGTGGGGCGTCAACCTCGGCTTCACCACTAAACTGCTGTTGGCAGCAGCAAAGGCATCGGGTATGCCCTCCGCCAGCCAAGCGGATGCGCTAGCCCGCGTGTACGCCAGGTTCCTTGCCTCACCGAGCAGATGAAAGCCACGCATCATTGATCGCAGGTGATCCCGTGCGGTGACGTCTGGAACTCCACGGTGCCGTCGTGTCCCCAGATGTTCAGATGGGCGGCACGGCCCTGCCATATGAGCGACCATGCACCCTCGCGGATGGGATCGGCAACAACGTCATGCACCTGCGACCAGTTGCCGCCGGTGTCTACGAGCCATGGGGAGTCGGGCTGCTTGAGATACACGTCGCCGGAGGAGTTGGCCATGCCCTCGCCGAACGAGACGACGACGGCGCAGCCGGCAGCGCTGCGCGGCGCGAGCACATGATAACTATCGGCGAACAGCAGCGTGAACCCGGCGGTCAGCAATCCCCAGAACACCGCCAATGCGAGGATGACGCGCGTCAGAAGCCACAGAACCCTGCGCGCATGGCCTGTAACGACACGTTGGCCGGCCGCCGCGCCGGGTCTGCCAGCGGCCACCATGCACAGGACTCCGTAGGCAAGCCAGCACAAAGCGCCGAGCACCAGACCGGCAGTAGTCAGCAACGTCTCCGGTGTGAGCACCATCCCTGGCAGCGGCATCATAGGATGTTCCCACACACTGATTCCCACGCTAGTGCGCACCTGCGGATCACTGAGCGGAACGAGCGGGATAAGGAAGCAGACAGAGCCAATCCAACCAAGCAACCTGCGCCAACGACCCATCGGCACCTCCAGCCATCCTACGAACCGACCGAACCTTATCCAGCAACCAACCCTTTTTCATATCCAGAGCTATCACAAGTTCCAACACGATACTCCCGTCCACTGCGCATCCATGCAGCACCGCCACCGATCAGACCCTCAACGGGATGGAACATGAAACGACAGCACCTCAGCAACCGGATTCCCACACGGTGGGATGAGCTGACCGTGGCGGAGGCGCGATGAGCGGATGCAGCTAGCTAGTTATATAACTAGCTAGCTATGCCTTGATGACGCTGTATATGGTCTGCCGGCTGACGTGGTACTGGTCGGCGATCTCCTGCACGGTGAGCGTCCTGCCCTGGTAGAGTTCGCGGATGCGTTTGCGCTGCCTCCCGTCAAGCTTGGATGGCCTGCCACCCAGGTGTCCCCTGGCCCTGGCGGCCTGCAATCCCGCGTTGGTGCGTTCCCGTATCAGGTCGCGTTCGAACTGCGCCATCGCGGCGAACACGTTGAAGATCAGCACGCCTCCGGGTGTGGTGGTGTCCATGTTCTCCGTCAGGCTTTTGAACCCCACTCCCTTTACTTGCAGCAGGTTCATGAGATCGACGAGGTTCTGCACGCTACGGCCGAGCCGGTCGAGCTTCCACACGACGAGCGTGTCCCCCTCGCGGATGGTGTCGAGCATATGGTCCAGTTCGGGCCGGTGCGCCTTCGCGCCGGACGCATGGTCGGTGAACAGCCGTTCGCATCCTGCCCTGGTGAGCGCGTCGGTCTGCAACCGCTCGTTCTGCTCCAGAGTGCTCACCCTGGCATAACCGACGATCATGGTCACGCGGCCTGCAACCGGTGGTGCTGGTGCTTCATCTCCTGCTCTATGAGCATGCGCAGATACTCGGACTTGTTGCGCATTCCAGACTGTTTGCGCTGCTCGTCCACGAAGGCAGCCATCGACTCGGAAGCCTTGAAATGAATCTGCACGCTCTTCTCCCTGGGCTTGTCCCCCAGGCGAGGCCTGCCCATCAATACAGCCACGGCATCCGCAACATTATCGGTGCCGGCCGCCTCCATCAAATCGTGATCGGCCTCAACCTGAGCCTGGGCGGCGGTACTCTCCACCGCCTGAGAATCATCCCACTGCCACGTCTCGTCCTGCAATGCCATGAGGTTCACCTACCTTTCAATCCTTGTCCCAGAAGCCACCCTGTTCGGCGTTCACATGGAACACCACGATGCCCTGCCCCGGTATGATCTTCATCATGACCTCGATGCTCGGCACCAGCGGGTCACCGTGGTGCAGTCCAGTGAACTTAAGATAGCGTTCACCGCTACGCACCAGCACCTTACGACGAATCAGATGCTGATACGCAAACAGCACATCGGCGACCGTGTAACCATGACGCTCGGCCGAGCGGGCAAACACCATCCTTGAAGACACGACATAAGTATAGCACACTTTCGTGCTACGTGCAGGTTCTTATGTGAAGAAACTCAACCCAATCAAGCGATTACTGCACTCTGATTCTTGCACGGGTTTCCATACACGTTTCAGCATGAAAAAACGGCCTGGGTCGGCAGGCCGTGGGATTGTCTAGAAAACGGTCGTATATTGCATTAACTTACACGACTCGTTTGCCTCCATCTACGTGACTTTACAGGTACGTTTTTAACCAATCAGGTAGCGCAGGATCATCAACCGACCAGGACTCTATGACACTTTCATCCGTGTCCCAGGTATTCTCTTCACCATCAAAGAATTTCTGTCGATGACATTTATACTTCACAACGCTGTCACCCTCGAGTCGATATTCATTCCAATAGTAGTTATGTTTCCCATAGCCACTCCACTCGTTCGTTGTGTAGATCTTCATGGCAGAGTCTTTACCGTTGGAAGGCCAAGTTTCGTGAGTTCTGTAACGCTGATGGTTTGTGGATACGGCATTGCGAATAAAGGTGCATTGGTTACCGTTCCTACCGGCCAGTATTCAATCTTGATACTACCTGGATATTGAGATTGAATAGCATCATCAATGATTTCTCTGGCATTTACCAGGCTCTCTATTTCACCCTCACGAACTATGACATACTGTTTCCCGCTTGCAGCCTTCCACACCTCGCAGCGGTACCTTCCTCGTGTGGTCTTAAGGTCATCGTCGCCAACAAATATCGGCGGTGCAACATTGAAACCACTGCGGCTGGGATCAATAAGATGATTAACCACGAGAGTCTCCTTATAAATTATCGACCTGTTAATGGATAAATGAAAGAGCACAACACGCACTGTCATCTCTCTCGCTCAATCACAATAATACCCAGCCTCAATGAATGATTTTGCACAGTGATCATATAAGGCAAGCGAATCAACGGTGGTTGTTGATTCGTGCGCCAGGAGCATGGTCGAGCTGATCCAGCTCGGCAGGTGTGGGCAGCCGCCCACGATTCATCTCCCCCGCTTACGCTTCTGCTGCGTGACGTCGGAAGGGGATTGCTCTGTTTTGAGTTGCTTGGTTCCCGCTCTGAGTGCCTGGCGTATATCGCTGACGCTCTTCTTCGCCTGTACACTGCCTTTGGTCTGGTAGCTGTAGCGTTGCCGCTGCTGCTCGTAACTCACTGTCGGAAAGCACCTGGTACACGTTCGGCTGCCCTGGTGCCTCATCTGCACTGGGCTTGAAGCCGATGGCCGGCAGGAACCGAAGATCCTGTTCAGGTGGCAATGGCTGGGTGATCTTGTCGAACATGGCCTCCAACGGGTGATAGTCCACGTTCTCATGGGCAACAAACGAGGCAATGTCATTCTCGCGCTTGGTCACTCTCGACCAGTCCAACCCCCAGCCGGCATCGCGGGCCACTAGTGTCCAGAACACGCGCTGGGTACGGCCATTGCCCTCACGGAAGGGATGCAGAGTATTGAAGTTGGCGAAGTTGACGGCCAGCCGCTCGATGAACTGGTCTCGATCCAAGCCTTGCGGCATATGATCGTTCTCTAGCGTGCTTTCCGCGTATTGGACGCCGGTGGTGAACAGTTGCAGGGGTTGGAATACGCTGCCTCCACCCTTGCTCATATCGATGGTGCGGATCCGTCCCGCCCACTCGTACACGTCCTGGAACAGGTAATGGTGGATCCACTGCAACTGCCCGACCGTGCCTTCGGCGGCGAGAGGCATACTGGCGAGTTTGCTGTAACGGGCGTTGACCAGATCATTCTCGGCGTCAGCCAACTCCTGCTCACTTTGGGCGTTGACTTTGTTGCGCAGTACGTTCGTTCCGGGAATCAGATACGGGTCGATACCCGTGTCATCATTCATGCCGTTTCCAGACCGTACCGGATGCGGGTGCGCCGGATCAGCCCATCCTCGTCGATGAGGCCATCGATGTAGTCCTGCGCGTCGCGACGATACGCGTCAGTGACGCGCCCGCCTTCAAGCTCTGCGGAATGCATGCCATCGCGGATCACCAGACTTCGCCGTGTTCGCTCATCCATCGCATCCTCCTTAAATCGAATTATCCATTATCCCATAAACGGGAGCATTTCAACGGGTCACACACTGGGTGAGCAGGCTTACGGTCTGCGTCTTCTCCGCACTACCCATCGGCCTGACCATCCTTGTGGATGTGATCCCAGTTCAGCACGTCATAGCCAAGACTCGTCTCACTGCTGAACACCACAAGTTTCAACTTGCGTTTCCCGTTCTTCGACACCACCGGGCTGCCGCCGGCCATGATGAATGTACCCTTGCTCAACGGTTTTACAGGTGACGCGATCAGGTTCTTGATGTATTCCTTGGTCTTGCCCCTGGCCTCTAACTCCACATACTCCGTGGCCGCGCCCGTGTGGTTCACCGCCACGGTCATCCACAGAACCTCGTCATACATGCCATCAGCAGCAGGAAACCGCTTCACACGAGGATCCGTCGCCAGATTGCCCGCCACATACTCGAAATCACCAGCCATAAAAGCCATAATCGCCTCCCTTAACAGGATTATTGCATTATGTTTTTATCCTAGCAAGAATAGTAGATTTATGCAATTCTATATCTGTGTCTTTATTGCATTATTGCCTAATCCTGTATCTCTGTGTCTATCCATTCCTCGATGATCTTCGTCATGGGTTTGCCTGTTCTTACCGATTCCATCTTCAGCTTCCGATGTTTGCTCACCGGAAGGTACAGACTGATCTGCTGCGTCTTCTCCTTCGCCTCGCCGGTCTTGTCAACGAGAACGTCGGTGAGCCTCTTCGTCGCCTTCTTGTTCAGATCTATCGCCATGATTCTTGCTTTCTGTCTTTATTGCTAATATCTTTCTGCATTTATGTCTTTGTTGCTCTTTAACGGAAGGCGGCCATTACCTCGTCTACGGCTTCCTTGTACCCACTATCTGACGGGATGGCATTGGTGCCGATGGCGCGTTTAATGCTTTCCCTTGCCTTGATGTAGGAATCCAAACGAGATAGCCCGGCTTCCTTGATGCGTTTCTCGCATTGACGCCACTCGACCGTGCGATCATCCACTCGCGTAACCAGCACAGTCATGGGCTTATCGACTGCTTCTGCAGTTTCCAGAGCGCGGGTCACATCAAGTTTGCTTGGCTGCGTGGTGATGATGACAAGATCAGCTGCCGAGATGGCCGCTTGAATGATCTCAGCTTGCAGCGGTGGAGTGTCGATAAGCACCCAGTCAGCATCCGATACGGGTGGTTCGTCTACTTCCTTCATGTTTGCGCTGTGCACGAGGAAGGGGAGAGGTGTCCCGTTTTTCTGTGCCATCTTCTTCCAGTCCGTCGCCCCTCCGGAAGGATCGGTGTCCCTGACCTCTACCTTTTCTCCTCTTGCGGTCAGGATACCGGCGAACATGAGGGCGCTGGTGGTCTTCGCCGCGCCGCCCTTGGTATTGGCGAAGGTGATGAAGTGTGCCATAACTATGCCTTTCTGTCTTTATTGCTTATGTTTTTATTGTAGCACTATTTATTGCTTACAATAAAACGGTTATTATTGCTTACAACGCTTTGTCACAATCCCCTTCACTATGAGTTGAATGATCTTCAAAGCCAATCGAATCAATTCCGTTGTTGATTCGTGCGCCAGTGCCAGGAGCTAGGTCGAGCTGAATCAGCTCGGCGAGGGAGAGGGGCGGCAGTCCCTCATTCAAACATCAGAAAACCCTTTGCGGACATCATTATGTTTGCTCTATATGTGTTATCTATATGAAAAAGACTATATGAAAAACTATATGGGACACCATCTCAGCCATACTGCCAGTAAGCAATTGGTGGTATACCACCCTACAACAAGCCCGAAGTCACCCTACAACAAGCCCGAAGTAATTTTCCTTACACCCTACAACAAGCCCGAAGAATGACCCTACAACAAGCCCGAAGAATTGGGTATGAAAAAGCCCGCTTTCGCGGGTCGTTCGTTTCAGTTTCCTGTGGGTTTTCGTTTGGCTGTGACGCTTCGTTTTGACCTGTGAAGGATGATTCCCTGGCCGTCGATGATCTCGACGTTGAGATCCGGCCATACCATTCGCACGTTGTTCAATGAACTCTTGAATCTCCTAATGAAGTTATCAAGTCTGCCGTAGGTGTTGCCGAATTGGTTGGCGAGTTGTTGCCAGGTGATGGGTGATGTTTGACGACTGGGGGAGTGGATCAGCGAGTAATTACGAGCATTGAGCCACGTGTAAAGATCTAGATCTTGGCCTCTACTGCGTCCCTTGACGAGCGGGTTGGTGTTGGTAAGCAGAAACACTGCGGCGGCGTCAAGCGGAGTACTGTGCTGCATATGTTCATAGGTACTTTTGTTAAGGCTGATGGTTGAGAGTTCTCCCATAGTCTTGAAACCCCATCCGAGGTTGTAAGTATCCGCAATGATGAGGTTCTTGCCTGCCATCATTCCGTTTTCGTCATCTCCCTCATAAGTAGTAACTTGTGTTCTCATGCCACAAATGGCCTGTAACGCAACACGATATCGATTGTATTCTCTACCATTTGGTTTGCCGTCGTGCCGGTATATTCCTATTTCCTTCATGAGCTGGTTCAGGCTTTGGGGGAGTGTCAGCATGAGGTTGTCTGCTTTGTGGAGCATAACTTGTGTGGAGATCCATATGAGAAGAAGTCGGGCTATTTTGCCGTAAGGCCATAGAGCATACTGTTTTTTGTCTTTTACATATAGGTTTGGGTTCACCGTATAAAGGGTGTTGCCGTTGATACGCTTCCAAGACTCGACATTGCCTGGGTCAGTGTAGGGGAGGCTGAACTTGCAAAAGTCGGAGAGTAAATACAGACGTTGCTGGCTGTTGAGCTGCTGCCATTCCTGGCCTGTATGCTCTTCGTGAACGGCATCTCTGTTGTTGCCGTTCACATCGCTGCTTGTAGTATCATTGTCCATAGTTAATCACTCCATATTAGTGATTGCTTGGCCTCCGGAACCGTAAATTCACGGAGGCATATTTTTATTCTCATTACGTAACTATATATCATGATTACTGATTCGGTATAGATTCGTATACTTATATACCCTTTTTCTTGTTTTTCTTAATGGTTCGTTGTGCCTGTTTTAATTCTGCGGCCGTGGCAGGATCGGGTATTTCATCCAATGCTGATGAGGGATGTAGATATGTGATCGCTAGATTTACTATGGCGTTTTTCACTGTGTGGTCATTGAGCATGTCGTCTATGAGTTTTGCCTCGTTGATTTTCCCGTTTTTTATTGCGACGGCTTGTAATATTTTCATCCATTCGGCTGCTGAATTTTTATTGAAGTAGTTGCACATCTTCTCGAATTCGCCCAGAGTGAGTGGTGCATTTTCGTAGTTGAATTTTTTCTTGATAGCTTGGTAAGTAAAGCCAAGTGCTGCTGCCACTTTTGTTCGGCTCGTTCTTGGCTCGGTTTCGTTGGCCCATGACTTGACAAAATCTATTGCTGTCCTGTCAATGTCGCTCCACGAACTTTTAATCATAAAAGAAGTCTACGGATTCACAATTGACAAAAAATCACTACTTTTATAACCATAAACAAAAGTATCTAATAGTAGGTATAAACACATTACTAGAGTATCTATAATTCAGTCATCAATTATTTTAATAGTGATCAATAAGATACATAAATTACCTATTTATAAATAAATAGATACATATGCATCGGTTTATTTGATATTTGTGATACTATTGTGAGCATGATGCAAGAACACACGAAGAAGGTAACTTCAGCTCTTTACGAAATGTTAAAAAATGAGGTTCCTGGAACTTCTCCAATGACAGTTGCATCAGCTCATATTGGCACCAGTTATGAAACGCTGAGAAGAAGACTTAAGACTGGGACGTTGTCTTTAAATGATTTCGAACTGCTGTCTGATCTTCTGGGTCTGGATCCAGGGTTTATGTATGCGCATCCTGATGAGGCTAAACGTAAACAAAAGTAATGGTGATAGAAGAGAGAAATCATGAGTGGTAAAAGGGATCTGACTTCGGTCTGGTCATCATTATCAAAGCGGCGGCGTCTAACTGTGGCAGTCACGGCAATAGTAGTTGTAGTTCTGCTGATTCTGCTGGCGAGTCTGCATCTCTGGAACAGGCATCAGGTGGCAGTGGCACAAGGCGAATGCAGGATTGCAAAAGAGCAGTATTCCACGTTCGAGAGTAGGGCCAAGCACCTAGATACTGATAGTGATGTGCAGTCAGCCACGGTCATTACAGCAAGTCAGGTTGCTGATACCAAGACAGTCGATACTCTCCATGCGAAGCTCACTGCTTTTACTCAGAAATCACCAAAGAAAGCCTCCTGCACCATGGGAAACGCTGCAATAATCCGGCAGACCACGGCTATCCTGCACAAGTCCTTAAATGATCGCAAGACGGCGAAGACCGCTGTTGTTAGGGCTGCTCGTGCGGTGGTGGTGTCGCGTGACGCGAAGACCCTGACCGATGCCAAGGCTTCCTTGCTGAAGGCGGTGAAGGCTGCTCAGGGCACGCTTGATTCCTCCCATGGCAAGGTTGCTGACAACAAGACCCGTGAAGCGTTGCAGAAGGTGTTGGACGCGGCCAACAAGGTGCTTGCCGATACGAGTGTGAAGGATCCGAAACGCTATCAGGATGTGCAATCGACGCTGGCCGCTCCGGTGAAGGCGGTCAATGATAGCGTGGCCGCGAAGGCCGCATCTGATAAGGCCGCCGCTGATAAGGCCGCCGCACAGGCTGCGGCCGCGTCAGCTGCTCAGTCTCAGTCTGCGTCGGGATCTTCGGGTTCCTCGTCCTCGAACTCGTATCAGCGTTCTTCTGGTTCTGGCTCGTCAGGATCCACTACGCCACGCCAAACTACCGGATCTACAACCGGTAATGGCACATCTGCCGGGACATCAAGCCATTCAAGTGGCTCATCCTCGTCGCATTCCAGCTCAGGAGGCAATTCTAGCGGCTCGGGATCCGGTTTCGACCTGACACCCTCTAAGCCCATTCAGGGCTGTGTAGATGGTAAGAGCATATGCCCAATTGGATAAGAAAGAATTCTTATAACTGAATAATCAATTAAAAATGTGCCCCCCGCTATCGCGGTTCTATCTTGCCGGATGAGCGCGATAGTAGGGAGCCTGATACGGCAACCCATAAGGGGCTGCCCCTTAATGATAAGGGAACAACATGAGGAATTGGAAGAAGGGTGCGACCGTAGTTGCTGCTGTGATTGCGGCGCTTTCCACGCTTGTTTCGCCACTGGCTTTCGCTGATGGTGGTGGCGGATCTGGTGGTGGCGGCACGGGTGCTGGCGGTGATGGTCAGATCAGTTTTGCGTATCGTGATAGTTTTGGTGCTCCCACGTTGGCTAACGTGGGTGTTGCTTTGGCGAGTATGGGTTTGACTTCGTATAACGATGCCACGCATCCTGCTGATGCTGCTGCTACCACGGCGTTGAATAGTGCTGTGGGTGAATGCCAGTCCCGTTATGCTGCCAAGCATGATGGTGATACGAATGCGGGCTGCCGCCTGGTCAGTGTCGGCGCGGTTTCTACTGATGGCCAGTACACGGGTAGTACTGGCGGGTTCAACTCGGATCAGTGGGCTGCCGCCTGGAATGCAACTACGCAGGGGAAAAGCTACTCGTATGAGGGTGTTGATTATCAGACCACCACTCCATTTTCTGACGGTGTGACCACTATTAACGGTTTGGTTGCTCGTGAGGCTGCAAAGTCTCCTGGCATCATCGTGATTGTATTGTCCAGCGACGAGCCTCCGGTGGCTTATAATCTGTCGGTTTCCACGAAGCAGGCTTCGCCGGCGTCGATGAAGGTGGGTTCCACCGCTGCGGTGCATGATGTGATTACCACGTCCAATAATGGTTCCTCATTAAGTGAGAACCTGTCGGCGAAGGTGATCATGCATTATGACGGTCAGAAGAACGGGTATGTGGCCGCTAAGAGTGTGACGAAGAGTGTCACGGTCAGTAATAACGGTTCGAAGAATTCTCCTGATTTCACGCCGTCTGACTTTGGCATGTCGCATTGGCAGGAAGGCACGTACTGGTTTGACGTGCAGGTAGCCAAGCAGGGCAAGATGCAGGCTGCCGTGGATACCACGGATCCTGAGGCGTCTGAATCGTTCTCGGTTGCCGCCGTGCCTCCCGTGAAGCCTGGTAAGAGCATCGAAGAGGGTACTTCCGCCGACCGGATGGTGAATCGTACGACGATCACGACCGGTACCGGTCGTGGTGGCTATGAGATGACCATCAAGGATACGATCACCCCGAACGGCGTGAGCTATGGCATCAGCAACTACAAGCTCGTGGACACGTCGGACGGTAATAAGGATGTATCCGGTCAGTTCACGATCAACTGGGACAGAAACGCGAACACGGTCACTGCCGTGCGCGCCGCTTCCAAGGGTGAGATGCCGTCGGATCACACCTTCACCTTCAGCTTCGATGTGACGGTTGCCAAGCCTGACTTCTCCAAGGTCGATGATGTGGCTTCGGTCAAGTGGAATCAGGAGCCGAGCGTGAACACGGATGACAAGTCGTTCCCGACCTGGCGTCCCAACCCCGACAAGTCCTGGATCAAATACGTGGATGGCAAGTGGCAGGCCGTGATCGACCCGTCCAGAAGCAACCAGACCGGTGCCGACACCGAGACCTTCCTCGACGGCGACAAGGTCGGCTCAGTGGTCAACGGAACCGTTGCCGCACACCTGATCCAAGCCCCCACCAAGCTCACGTTGACCGACGATTGGGCGAAGGCGGACTACATCTTCGATGCCGCCGACGCGTCCAAGATCCGCGTGTACGAGGCCGATGCGAGCAGTGAGAAGCAGTCCAGTGTCGCGGACATCGCCAACACGGGCACGGACGTGACCGACCAGTTCACCATCACCGTGAACGGTACGACTGCCACCGCAACCGCGAAGGCCGGCTATCTCACCTCGTTGAAGGGCCTGGCCAAGGCTCAGCAGATCACCCTGCTGATCCCAGGAACCATCAATTTCGCCAATGGCGGGGGCGCCGAGCAGGTGCGCTCCGACTTCGGCAAGAACGCCGGCGACGAGCTGACCTTCTGCACGAACCCCGCCGGTGTCAACGATGGCGCGGGTTTGACGAACGCGGGTTCCGAGACGGTGAACACGCAGTCTGAGGATACGAACGAGCCTGAGATCTGCGGGTATGTGCCCCCGGTGACGAAGGATGTGCTTGCCGAGTCCTCACAGGGCGGCGACCAGTCCAGCGTGGACGGCAAGACCGTGTTCCCCGGCCAGAAGGTCGAATACAAGCTTGAAACCACGCCGAAACTGCCTGCGAACCTGGCCTATCAGGTGACGAACGTGGGTGTGACGGACAGTTACGACCAGTATCTGAACGTGGACAAGCAGACCTTGGAGGTCACCCGACCTGAATACGGGCAACATCATTCCCAAGAGCCAGTACACCAACACCTGGGATGACACCGCGCACACGGTTCGCATCGCGTTCTCCGACGCCTGGGTGAAGGCCAACTGGAAGGCCGGCTCGAACCCGAGGATCATCGTGCGGTTCGAGGGCACGGTCTCCAAGGATGCTCCCGCGAACACGAAGGTGGACAACCAGTGGAAGTTGACGCTGAACAACAGCATCACTCCGTCGAACATCGTGGAGAACACGCCTCCCGACGACAATCCCTCCAAGCAGGACACTCAGAAGGATGCGAAGATCAACATCGACGGCAAGACCGCCGTGCTGGGCGACAGGATCTACTATCGGGTCAACCTCGATGCCTCGAAGCTGGACAACACCGCGTATGTGGTGCAGCGCCTGGGCATGGTCGATGACTACGACGAGCAGTACTTGAAGCTTGACACGACAGGGATCCATGTGCTTGACGCCCAGGGCAGTGACGTGACCGGCAAGTTCAACATCCAGGAGAAGGACGGCATCGTATATGCCTTCTTCAAGACGGTGGACACGACCATTCCCGCCACGGGCGAGACCGTGAAGGGCGACCCGCAGCCGTCCGACCTGAAAGCGTATTCGACCGAGAAGCTGGATCCGCTCACCTCGCCCGCCATCGACCAGAAGGTGCTTGGACAGACCTACCAGATCGTGCTGCCCATGACGGTGAAGGCCGTCAAGGACGGTTACACGGTGAAGAACACCGCGATCCAGGTCACCAACAACGAGCAGAAGCTCACCAACACCGTAAGCAACCCGTTGAAAGAGATCAACCCCTCCAAGGATGTCACGGTCAACGTGGGCGGCGCTTCGGCCGACGGTCAGAGCATCTACCTGAACCACCTGTTCCTCTACCAGCTGGATTCCTCGACTTTGCACACGAATCGTGCATACAAGGAGATCACCGACTGGAAGATCACGGACGGGTACGACCAGTCGCACGACCGGTACACCGGCCAGTGGGCGGTGTACGCCACCAAGGATGTGGTCGAATACCAGGACGGCAAGGCCGTGACTTTGGCCGCGAAGGGTGACCGGATCGCCGGCAGTGGCGTGGACTCCACGAAATTCGGTGGAGACCTGTTCACCGCATCCGATAAGGACGGTGTACTCACGGTGACCGCCACGGCTCGATACCTCGCCATCGCCTCATCCAACGACACCACGGAGCAGGGTTGGCGTGCCTACGTGCAGATGGAACGTATCAAGACCGGCGACGTGAAGAACCAGTTTGTTGAAACGCTCAACGGCCAGGACAGGCCGTCGAACGTGGTGGTCACCCATACTCCTGATCAGACGCCTTCCATCAGCATCGAGAAATACGATGCGAAGAGCGGCATGAAGGCCGGGGATCGCAACGATCCCAAGGACGCCCTGGACGTGACGGGTGACACACAGATCGTGTTCCACATCACCAACACCGGCAAGGCCAGTCTCTCAAAGATCGACTTGAAAGACCAGACCATCGCCGGTTCCGGCACGGTCGTGGACTTCAAGTATCCGGCCAACTGGAACACGCTCGTGTTGAAGCCCGGAGCGTCCGTGGACGTCACCGGCACGTTGAAGGGCACCAAGAGCAACGACCACCACACGGATCGTGCGAAGGTCACCGCGCAGCCGATCATCGACTGTCCGGCCATCGACACCGACCCATTCGACGGCAAGAACCCGACCGTGGATCCATCCAAGGTGTGCTACGACACTGCGATCAGCGCGCACGACGACTGGAACGGGTACAACAAGCCCGCGCCCGCCAAGAACGCCCTGGCGAAGACCGGTGCCGACATCTTCTGGCTGGCTGCCGCCGTGGTTCTGCTAGCAGGTGGCGGTGCGGGACTGTTCCTCTACCGCCGTTCCCTCGCCCTCTCCGACGCTTCCGGCAAGGATACGGACAGCAAGGAGTAATCATGCCTGCCCCGTCCTCTTCTCTCTTCTTAGGACGGGGCATCCCCCAAACCAACATTCATCCAGTCTCGAAAGGAGCCATCATGCTGTGGATCGTGGCTATTCTCGCAGTGTCATTCGGCCTACTTATGGTGCTATCGCTGTGCAGGGCTGCCGCGATAGGAGACAGACAGCTTGAACACCTCGATGCGATCAACCACCGCACCGGCCCTCATGCAGGGCACTGACGGTTTCCCCAACCGTCACCATCAGCGGCCGGCTGAACATCCGCCGGCCATATGATGCCCCGTCTGCTTTCCCCTGCGGGCGGGGCATCCTTCAATATTTCAACCATTCTTTTGAACGAAAGCGAAGGCCATCATGGTCATGGAAGAACAGATCGCACAAAGCGTGCTCAGCGCGGCCATGCAGGGAGCAACCCTTATCCTGCGCGTCAGCGAGAAGGCGGCGAACATACTTGCGGCGGCCACATCAACGACAGTCTCCAAGATAGGGAAAACCACGAAGGACACGCTGCGGCAAGGGCGTGAATCAGTAGTGAAACTCACGAAGAAGGCTGGCGGCGACCTTCATTTCACCGAAGAGCTCTCCCGTGAGGACATGCGCTCGGTGCGCAATCAACTGCATCAATATGGGCTGCATTACGGGATCGAGAAGAACCCCGATACCGGCAAGTACTACATCGTGTTCAAAGGCACTGACGCCGATATGGTCAAACACTCGCTCGAACGTGCGTTGGCGACCGTGAGCGGCAAGGCTAGCATCGACCCGGTGACGGTGCCTGAGCAAGCTCAGGGCATCAATGAGACCGCACAGGATGTGGCGGTCACGAAAGCCTCGGATCTCGTGCCGGAAACCGTTGCGGCCGACGCCCCCAAGTTCTCGATGCCGTTCAAGACCGTGCAATGGGATCGGGATGCGAAGATTATCAGCGACAATCTCACCAAGCTCTCCATCCCCTTCACGGTGAAGCCTGGCGGGGAAGGCCAGCAGGTTTTCACGTTCCCGCAATCATGCACGCCGGCCGTCAAGCAGTTCATCGACTCCTACGCGCAGAACGTACCCAACTTCGACACAAGCCGTGTCGGCAACTATCAGCAGCTCGGCATCGAGCAGGTGGCGCAGGCCTCCACCCAGAAGATGCCCGCTGTAGGCAAGGAGCATGGCGAGACCGCGCAGCAGCCCGTCCAGGCAAAGACCCGCTCATCGTCCAAGGCCATGCCACGCAAGAAGACTGCCGCCGACGTGCGCAGGGAACTGAAACAGGACACCCAGGAGCGCATCAACCGGGCACGCAACGCGGCACCGGTGAAAACGGCGACCAAGACGAGAGCCAGGTGAACGGCCATGAGCGAGGAAGAAGAAGATGTGCTGCCTGCCGGGGCACGAGTGTGGATTACAGGCACGCTGTTGAAGGAACCGAAGCATCTGAGTTTCAGCGACGGCAATGAAGTTACGTATCTTTTAGTGACCTGCGATATTGGCGGCAATCGTCTGGTGAGTGTTCCCTGTAGTGCGCGCGGCACTGTTTCCAGATATTGCCAGGCCAAGCAATATACCCGTGGTGATCTGCTCTGGATCCGTGGACTTGTGCGCGAGAAGAAAGAAAACTCGGGCCAAATCACGGCCGTGGTCAACATTGAGGCCATGACTGGTGAAACTAGTGAAACCTGGCAGGAGAGTGAAGCATGAAACCCACTGCTCGCGTTCTGGTCGGTGCCGCTCACGCCGGATCGCCGTCGTTGCAGCTCTTTCAGGCCATGACCGGCACCACGGCAGAACGGGTCATCACATGGTTCGGTGAGGGGATCACGGCCATCACCATGCCGGTCAACGATCCTCAGCCGCCCGTGAAGGTGCGCCGGCCGGCGCCGGCCTTGCCGCAGCTTCAGGCCAGCCTCCCCGAACACAAGATGCAGTCCGACCGGACGGCACAGGGCGGTGACGGGCAGCGTGAGGATTCCTCGCGGCGCCGCACTGCGATGGATGTGAGAAACCTCCTGCATCAGACCACACAGCGCCTCATACAGGAGCAGCACAGTCATGAGCAGCAGGCTGCAAGCGGCTCGTCGGATAGCAGTGTGCTCACCCATGACGTTGAGCGCAATGCTCGCATGGACACAGTGAAAAGGTAAATCATGAATCGTACACGCAACAGACGCGATCTTGCCGTTATCGGCATCGTCTTCGCCGTCATCCTGTTCTGGATGGTTGACAAGATCAGCTACCAGGTGCGCACAGACCGCGCCCAGGGCATGAGTCTCGACACGGCGATGAACCGTCTCTTTACCGACATTCTCTCCCGTCCGTCGCACTTTTCCACGAACCGTGCTGATCTCATGGCCGGTGCCGTCAGCCTGATCGCGCTCGGCCTGGTTGCGCTGTATAACGCGGGGTGGCGCAGAGAGCGCAACGGCGAGGAACATGGGTCAGCTACATGGGGCACTGCCAGAGACATACGCCCCTTCATGGATCGCAAGGCGTTCAACAACATTCAATTCACCCAGACCGAGGGGCTGAGCATTGACACGCACAAGACGCAGCGCAATATCAATGCCTTCATTATCGGCGGTTCCGGCACGGGAAAAACGCGCTTCTTCATCATGCCGAACCTGCGGCGTGCCCTGACAAGCTATGCGGTCACCGATCCCAAGGGCGAGATCATGCGCGACTACGGCATGGAGCTGGCGTCACGCGGCTACCAGGTGCGCACGCTGAACCTTATCGACTTCGCCCAATCCAATCATTTCAACCCGATGAAGTATTTCAGCAGAAACGATCCCGAAGTGTCCATCCTGCGATTGACTGAGAACCTGATCAACAACACGTCGGGCAGCAGCAGCAAGGAATCGTCCGACTCGTTCTGGGTCAGTTCCGAACGTGCCCTCCTGAATGCCCTGATCGCGTTCGTCTACTTCTCCGAGACCGATCCATCGCTGCCTATGGTCATCGACCTGGTTGGCCGCATGGGCGCGAGTGAGCAGGATGAAAACAAGCGTTTCGACGTTGACCTGATGTTTGAGTCCGCGAAGCACACGGTCGCCGCATTCATCAAGGATCCAGAGCTTTATGACGACGAGGCCACCCGCATCATCCAGGGCCTTGAGTTCGCCATCAAGGAGTACACGCCGTTCACGCAGGGTGCCGGCGAGACGAAGAAAAGCATCATCATCTCCCTGGGCAACCGGCTTGCCCCGATGCAGGTCGGCCATGTGCGCGCCATGCTCTCCGACGATGACATTGACCTGGGACGCATAGGCAAGGAGAAAACGGTACTGTTCCTGGAACTGTCGGACACGGATCGCACGTTCAGCTTCCTCGCCTCGATCTTCTACCAGTGCCTGTTCGAGGAGAACATCTACATTGCCGACCACAGTCCCGAAGGGCATGTGCAGGTGCCCATTCAATGCCTGTTGGACGAGTTCGCCAACATCGGCAAGATTCCCGACTTCGAGCAGCGCATCTCCACGTTCCGCAGTCGGTGGATCAGCGCGTGCATCGTCTTGCAGTCATACAGTCAGGGCAAGGCCCTCTATAAGGAGCAGTGGGACACCATCGTGGGCAACTGCGATTCCATCCTCTACCTCGGGTCGAATGACAACACCACGAACGAGTGGCTGAGCAAGCGGCTCGGATCGGGCACCATCGACGTGCGCGAGGATAGTCAGAGCTATGGGATGAGCGGCAGCAGCACGAAGTCGTGGCACAAGGTGAAGCGAGAGCTGCTGACCACGGACGAGCTGGCGCTGATCAGATCGGACGAGTGCGTGTATACGCTGCGCGGCGTGCGGCCGTTCCTTTCCAAGAAGATAGATCCGTCTGCCTTCGTGTACAAGGAGAAGCGGTCATGAACGCTTCGGGAAGGACTCTGCCAGTGCCGTCAGTAGCTCCTGCACGTCGGTTGCAAGCTCCCATGACGATTCGACGTGCGCGCGGCGTGGTATTCCTCCCGTGGGGCGCAGTAGCCCTGCGCGTTCGAGCGCGAGGCAGTCTCGGTAGATGCCTGTCGGTGACTGTTCGGGGAGGCTGGCCTGAAGCTGTGAGATCTTGCAGCTTCCGGACGGATCCCCTGCTATGCGTCTCAGCAGCAGGTAGCGGCGCATATTCAGGACTGCGTGCAGTGCATCGGCCGGGTCATTAGATCTCATGGACACGATTCTAGTATAAAACTATAAATACATAAAATGATGTTATATAATTATTAATGACCGGAGAAAGGCAAAACAATGACCATTCAGACAATTCTCTCCCTGATAAAAACATTCGTCACCGTTGGCGGCGGACTGTGGCTCGTTTGGGGAGCCATCGTCATGGGGCTTGCGCTCCGCGACCATCAGGGGCCACAGATTCAGTCGGGCATCTGGCAGGTCGTGGGCGGCGGCCTCATCATCGCCGCAGCACAGCTGTTCCTGAACATCCAGGTGTGAGGCCGCTATGGATCAGTGGATTGTAGCCATGCTCAACGCGATCAGCAGTGGCAATGCTGATACGAAGAATCTGCTCAAGCTGCCATCGGACTACAACGCCACGATGTACAACGCGATGACCACATTCCAGAACGTGGCCGTCAAGCCCATTACCGCCCTGGTATTGAGCGTCATGCTCATGCTCATGCTGCAACAGGCCACCACCCGTGCGGACGGTGACAAGATGCTGAGCGTGCGCCTGGTCGCAGCGGTCATGATCAAGGCGTGCCTGGTGCTGGCGGTGCTCAAGATCAGTGGGGCGCTGCTGCAAGGCATTGACAATATCGGCGTCTCACTGGCAAAGAGTGGCAGCAACATCCAGATTGGCTCTGGCACGACTGCCACCGCCAATCTGGGCAATGCGATGAAGGACTCCATCGACTCTGCCAACTGGGGCGCTCAGGCTGCCATGCTGATGATCGTGCTGTTCCCCTGGCTCATCGCCAACGTCGTTGGCGTGCTGCCTACGGTGATGATCTTCTGGCGTTTCATCCAGCTTGATCTGATGACCGCTTTCAGCAGTCTTCCTCTTGCTTTCCTGGCCCATGAGGACACCAAGCAGATCGGCATTGGCTATCTCAAACGCTATGCGACGATCACCCTACAGGGCGTCATGCTCATAGCGGGGATCAAGCTCTACCAGGCACTGATCAACGGGTGGGTGACCAGTGCCGTGAAGGCCGGCAGCGATCCGATGGACTTTATCATGAAGAACTTCGGGAACCTGTTCGTGGCTCCCATCATCTTGGCGCTGGTCGTTATTGGCTCGAACAGCCTCGCAAAAGCCATTGTCGGGGAAGGATGACGCATGGCATTGGAAGTACAAGTCTATAAAGACGTTCGCGCCTATGAGGCGAAGGTCATGTTTGGCATGAGCTGGCGTCAGCTTGGCGCGGCCGCCGTCGCCGTGCTGGTCGGTGGCGGCGCCTATGCCGCTGCGGCCTTCACGCTGCACGCGAATGGCGCATCCTGGTCGTCGGCCACCAACATGGCGATGTATCTCCTGTTCCCCATACTCATTCCCATTGCTGCCTGGGGATGGTGGCGTCCCAAGGGATTGAAGCCCGAACAGTACATCGGCTATGTCATCAATCATTACGCATCACGAAAGGTCATTACTTATGCAGACGAATACCGAGGGATGGACGCAGGCCGCCCAGCAGATCAGCGAAGCAGAAGAGAGCAGAAGCAGGATAAAAAGAAGGAGAAGGAAAACCTCAAAGAACGCTGACACCCATCTTTCAGCCAAGGGTCATATCCGCCACGTCACCGGCTACGATGACGTGAGCCGTGGCGTGTGGTCGGCTGCCCCCAAGCGCACGGGCGACGTCATTGCGTACAGGGCGATGAAGCCTGACGGGATGGCCTACCTGGGAGAGGATGAATGGTCGATCACGATGAGCATGTCCGACATCAACTATGTGGCGTCGGCGCAGGACACGAAGGAGGCTCTGGTAGATCAGTGGGCCAAGTTTATTAACAGTTTCGGCTCCGGCACCAGGATCCAGGAGAATGTCATCAACCGCGTGCTCGATGAGGCTGACGTGACCGACCTGGTGCAGAAGCCATTGACCGGCGACCGGTTCGATGCATGGCGCGAGGACTTCAACAGGATCGCCACGAACAAGCTGCGTTCCGGCAGTGGGAAAAGCGTGGTCACCGAAAAGTATCTGACGGTGACGGTTCGTGAAAGCGATGCGGAGAAGGCTTCCGCAGCGCTGAGCCGCGCCTATGGGGAGATCCAGGGCATGCTGAGCGCCATGGATGGCTGCCGTGTCGAACGGCTTGACCGTACGCAGCGGCTCGCGCTGCTATCGCATCTGATGCGTCCCGGCGAGGTGCCGTCGTTCACGGAGGATGATTTCGCCGCAGCCCGCAAGTCCATGCACACGAAGGATTACATCGCCCCCTGGGCCATCAAGCTCGATGCTGACGGCAAGGGCTGTGAGCTGATGAACGGTTCGGGTTCATCCCATCACACGGTGCTGTGGGTGCGTGACTACCCGCGTTGGCTTTCTGACAGTCTCATCGGGGATCTCACGGCGATCAAGAGCGATCTGAACATCAGCCTGCATATCGAGCCGTTCGATCAGGCTGACGGCATGGGCATGCTCAACCGTCAGATAGCCGAGTTCGAGATGCAGGTCATGACCGAGCAGAAGAAGGCTCGCAGGGCGCACTATGACGAGACCATGATCCCTCACCGGCTCACCGAGGGTCTGGACGAGGCCACCCAGTTGCGTGAGGAATTGGAGCAGTCGAATCAGAAGATCCTCAGCACCGTGCTCATCATCGGCATCACCGGCACCACCAAGGAGGACTGCGACCAGGTGACCGAAGAGGTGATGACCGCGATCCGCAAGCATTCCTGCCAGGCGGAACGCGCCACGTTCATGACGCTTGACGGGATCAGCACCGAACTGCCGCTTGGCGTGCGCGCACTGCCGATGAGACGCACCATGACCACCGCGAGCACGGCCGTGATCATCCCCTTCACTACGCAGGAGCTGCTGGCCCCGCACGGCAACTGGTATGGGATCAACTCGCAGTCCGGCAACGTGATTCTCGCGGATCGTACCCAGGAGATGAACGGCAACGGGTTCATCCTGGGCACCACCGGATCAGGCAAGAGCCAGTCCGGCAAGATGGAGATCACGAACGTGTTTCTCTCCCGGCCGGACGATGACATTATCATCATCGACCCGGAACGTGAGTATGCGCCGCTCATCAAGGCGTATGGCGGCACCACCATACAGATTCACGCCGGATCCACGGATACCGTCAATCCGATGGACATTAGCTTGGAGTCCGGCATGGCAGACGGTGACGCCATCCACGAGAAGGCCGACTTCATCCTCCAGATGATCTCAGCCCTGGTGGGCGGCAAGGAGGGGCTGACCGCAGCCCAGAAGTCGCTCATCGACCGGTGTGCCGTCAAGCTGTACCGCACCCATGCGGCCGCAGCCCATGATGGCGTGCCGATGGTGCAGCCGACCTTGCTGGACTTGCAGAAGTCTTTGGAGGACTCAGAGTCAGCGGAAGGCCACGAGCTGGCAGGAGCGTTGGACCTGTACACGAACGGCTCGCTGAACCTGTTCGCCCATGAGACCAACGTGCAGGTGGACAACCGGCTCGTATCCTGGGACATTTCGTCTCTGGGCAACGAGTTGAAGACGTTCGGCATGATGGTGGTGCTCGACCAGATCTGGCGTCGCACGGCCTACAACCGAAAGCGTGGCCGTCGCACCTGGCTCTACATCGATGAGTTCCACCTGCTGTTCTCAAACAGGTTCAGCAGCGAATACTTCCGTAGCCTGTACAAGCGTGCCCGCAAATGGGGGCTGATCCCCACCGGCATCACGCAGAACATCGATGAGCTGCTTTCCAACGATGACGCTCGGCTCATGCTCGCCAACTCGAACTTCCTGTACCTGTTGAAGCAGAACGCGACCGATGCCGACACCCTGTGCGACCTGCTGCATTTCAGTGACGAGCAGCGGCGCAGCTTCACCAACATTCCGGCAGGATGCGGCCTGATCCGCTGTGGCAGCGCCACCGTGCCCGTCGATGGGCGCATTCCCACCACGAGCGGCCTGTACCGGCTGTTCTCCACCAAGTTCGGTGAAAGCGAGTCCTGATGAAAGCCAGGACACACCAGGCCGGCATGGTAAGGTTCGGCCAACCCAACGTGAAATCACGCAAGGGCAGCATGAACTTCCATAGGGAAGGCGCTGCCCTGGGCCGCCGTCGCGGCGCACAATCCATCGTGAGGAACGAACGGCGCAAGAAGAGCAGGCTGTTGTCCAAGCTGAGCAGCGGCATTCGTTCCACGACGCCGACCCTGACCGGACGCGATCAGCGCGACATGAACGAGCGCCTAGGCGACAAGTCGAAACAGCTCCTGCAAACGGGGGCGAAACGCTTCGCACGCACCGGCGTGAAAGCAGGGGCGATGGTAGCCCGCAAGACCACCGTCTGGGCGGCTCGATCGACGGCGACCACGGTGCGCAAGACCGCCACGCTGGCCACACGAAAGGCGGCCAGCGTGGCGGCCAGGAAGGTTGCCCAGCGCACAGCGCGCAAGGCAACGCAATCCACGGCCCGCAAAGCCACAGCAAAAGCGGCCAGGAAGACGGCCCAGGCGGCCGCACGAACGACAGCCAACATCACCAGGCAGGCCGTTGCCCTGGCTACCCGTGCGGCCACGGCGGTCGCTGCGGCCGTCAGCTCCATGTCGCTGCCGCTCATCATGGGCATCGTGATTCTCATGGCCGTGATCACATTGATCACCTCACTGTTCTCCTGGCTTCCAGGAGCCGCGAACGACCAGAATACGCAGACCAGCAGCGCGAACTATCCGATCACAGACGACTACCCATACAAGGGCCATTACAACGACGGAACGTCTCCCCTGGGCTACGAGTACGGCAACTGCACCGACTTCGTGGCCTGGCGAATCAACCGTGATGCCGGCGTCACCGCCGCACCCTGGAAATACAAGTGGGCGCAGCTCACTCCCCTGGGCGGCAACGGCGGCCAATGGGGCCTCGCCGGCAATCTATCCGGATGGAACGTCACCACGACGCCCTCCGCTGGCGACATCATCTCCATACCGGCCGGCGTCGCCATTCTCGGCGCCAGCGGCGGCCCCTACGGGCACGTCGGCTACATCGCGCAGGTCTCTGATGGATCCGTGCTCATCGAGAACTATGGAGGCGGCAAATACTTCCAGACCAACCCCACCACCAGCCAGCTCGCCTCATATGTGGCCTCCGGGCAGGCCGTGATCAAGCACAATCCACTCGGCCGCAGTGCTTCCGGCTCCGCCGGCGGCACGGGAACGGACGCGAAAAGCTACGCAAAGAGCGCGTTGAACGATGACACCCAATACAACTGCCTGGTGCAGCTGTGGGATCACGAATCAGGCTGGCGCGTCGATGCGGAGAACGCTTCCAGCGGCGCCTATGGCATTCCCCAGGCGCTGCCGGGCAGCAAGATGGCCTCGTCCGGCTCTGACTGGAAGACCAACGGGGTGACCCAGGTCAAGTGGGGTCTGGGCTACATTAAGTCACGACCTGACTACGGGACACCATGCGCAGCATGGGAGAAGTGGCAGTCCCGTAGCCCCCACTGGTATTAAAGAAGAAGAAGGAGAAGGAGAAAACATTATGAGCAACAAGAAGAAGTGGACAATAATCGGGGTCGCGGCGGCAGTCGTATTGGCCATCATCGTGGGCTGCACGTTCGCCATTGTCGGCGCCGTGAACCGCAATCGTGAACAGCAGGCAGCCATCGCCAACAAAGCCTTCGGCTACAGTGCATCATCATCGACGGGGGCCGGCGACGGTGGCAAGGGTGGCGAGGATGACAGCTATACGAACGTGCCCGACGCCGTGGTCTACAAAGCGACCAGCGTCGTGGCCACCATTGCAACCACATACAGCAAGCTGAACGATGCCGTCACCAAGCCCGATGCAACCACCTTGGAAAGCGCCGGTATGAGCAAGCAGGCCGCATCGTCGTATATCTCGCTGTGGGACACCGTGTTCGCCAAGGCGCATACGGCAGGCATCCAACCCAGCGGCGAAACCGCCTACACCACCTGGGCGGTGCAGAACGTCACCGGCAAGAAACCGGATCGTACCTATACCATCACGGTGACTGCCTCCATCCAACCCTGGTATACGGATAAGAACGGGAAAGATGTGCAGTTCGATGAGGAAAAGGACACCTGGACAGTCACCGTCGATGAGAAAAGCGATCTGGTGACCAAGGTAGTCAACCCCACGGCAGACCAGCTCAGCTTCCGCATCCCTGACGATCTGGTCAACGAAACCCAACAGCAGTAAGGACTCAATATCATGATCCAGTGCACGGCGGCCATCTACGATGACGGTTCGGCCACGCTCACCGTCAACGGGCAACGACGCAAGATCCGCGAACAGGACGCGCAGGCAGCGCGTTCGGCAATACTTACGATCCTCGTCCGCGACGCCGCCACACTCAAAGAGGATCATGCACTCAACGTCCTGGAATCGGACGGGCAGCATCACTTCGTCGTCCGTCCTGACGGTTCCCTCGTTGACACCCAGGAGCCGGACGGCATCGCCACGACGGCCCTACAGCCGGCCACCGAACGGGAGCCAAAGCCTGAACCTGAACCTGAAACGGCGGTCGAGCCACTACCCGTCTCCGACGAGGTGACGCAGCCCATCAACGAAGCACCCACCCAGCAGCTTGATCCCGTGAGCATGAACGATGACGGGCCGGCGCCAACATCAGTCAGACGACTGCCGGCCATCAGCCGCATCATGTTCATCAAAGCCGCCTGCATCCTCGCAGGCGCGCTCATTCTTGTAGCTGCCGCCGCAGGCTGCATGCAGGCATGGCACAGCGCACAGCACGGCAAGGCACTCCAATCGTGCCAGTCGGCACTCACCAGTCAGGAACAAGCCATCACCGCCCGTGCAAAGAGTCTCGCCACGGCGCACGAACTCAAAGGCATCCAACCCACCCAACTCACCACCCCATCGACCCTCACCACGCTTCAAAAAGTTCAGACCAGCATGGCCGACCAGCTCACCGTCTCCTGCACGTCCAGTCTCACCACCACCCAGCTCACCGGCCAAGCCGAACGTCTCGCCACAAATGCCTCAGCCATACAATCCGACACAAGTGCCATTGTTAGGGCTGCTCGTGTGGTGGTGGCGTCGCGTGATGCGAAGTCGCTTGCGGATGCGAAGTCTTCGCTGGCGAAGGCGGTGAAGGCCGCTCAGGGCACGTTGGACTCGTCGCACGGCAAGGTTGCCGACAACAAGACTCGCGAGACGTTGAAGAAGTCGCTAGACGCGGCGAACAAGGTGCTTGCGGACAAGGGCGTGAAGGATCCCAAGAAGTATCGGGATGCTCAGGCGACGCTGGCCGCTCCGGTGAAGGGCGTGAACGATAGCGTGGCTGCGAAGGCTGCGGCTGACAAGGCGGCCGCCGACAAGGCTGCTGCCGCCGCTCAGGCTGCGGCTCAGGCTGCGTCGGGATCTTCGGGTTCCCCGTCTTCGTCCTCGAACTCGTATCATCGTTCTTCTGATTCGTCGGGATCCACTACACGCCGGCATTCAACCGGCAGCACATCAGGATCCAGCACGTCAGGAACTTCCAAGAATGGCAGCAGTGCAGCCCCTTCGTGGAGTGTGCCCAGTAGTGGCAGCGACGAAGGAAACATTGGTGGCAGTGATCCAGGACTCTAACTCATCGTCTGGCATGCTGCTCTTATCGCCGTTGTCGTGATATTTTGGCTTGCGTAGCTTATGTGGTCTCTCACATCGCCGGACAAGTCATTGCGTGATGATGTTGATGCGCCAGGCTCTCTGCTGGGCGATGGTGGGTGTGGGCTGGCCTGGGTTGACGTACACGTCGAGGTTGAAGATGCGTTTGGGCATGTTCAGCTGCGAGTAGTCGGTGACGGCCGTGCCGTTGAGCCTGAGCATCATGAGCCGGTCGAGCCCTCGTATGGGGGTCAGGTCGCTAACGTGTGTAAGACCATCGAGGTAGAGGGTCTGGATGTTCGTGAAGTGTTCGAGTCCCGAAAGGCTGGTCACGTTCTTCAATGCGATGCCACAGTGGGGATGCTCGGTATCGGGAAGTCCGGAATCGTTCGCGACGCCGAGGCCGCCGATGCCGGTCATTCCTTCGGCTGCCTGGCGGGTGAGTTGGTCGTCGACGTGCTGGCCCATGATCTCTGCCATGCACTGGGCTAGCGTGGGGTCGGCGAACAGCTGCCGGTAGGTGCCCAGATTCTCCTGCGCCCCTGTCGGACTGGGCGACGCGGTGGTCGTCGATGACATGTTGGCCGCCGGAGAGGGGGCTTCCCCATGCGTCGTGTCCCTGCTTGTTGAGGATGACGATCCGGTGGGTTCGATGGGCGTCGCCTGCCGGACGGACGAGCATGCCGCCGCGGGCATGACGAGCATCATCGTTATGCCCGCCATGCAGGCGACTCGTGCGAGTCTTAGGAGTGTTGCACGCATGTGCCTCCGCCTTCCCGTTGATAACGGCTGTCAGGAGTTGAGTCTAATGCTCCTGTACATCATTTGAGCAGCAAACGAATAGCAGGTGCTGTTAGTGGAGACGGGTCCACGTACCAGACTCCAAAACCAGCTTCCTCCCCAGGTGGCACGATAGTAGATCTGTCCCTTGTTGTTGCCGGGGCAGACTGCTGTGACTCCTCCACCATATGTGGGGAATGCTGTTGATGACGTGTAGGTTCCCTTGCCGCTCCAGCACTGGTATACGTATCCAGATCCTGCTTCCCCGCCGACTTTGGTGATGACTTTATAATTCTTCGTGGTGCACACGCTTGATACAACGGATGCGCGGGACATCATTCCCGAGGATGACGTTCGAGACACATATGCAGGGTTTTGCCAGGTGGGCTGCAATTCCAGTTCGTCAGTCGTAGCTGTTACTCGCATGGGGCTGATGGTTGTTTCGTCGTCGGTGGCCGATCCTGCGTTGATGAGGGCGTCGGGGTTGAGTACATTCCCGGTTTCTATCAGCTCGACATTGCCAGTGGATGCCGGCGTATCATCCGATAGCTCGTCGGCCGAGACGGCGGGAACGAAGAATGATGACAGTAGGAATGCTGTGAGGCAAAAACCGATGGGCGCAGCCCATTTTTTCATAGAGTTCTGATGATGAATCATTTCTTTCCCCTTCATAGAATAAGCCCCCATTCTCGCCGATGAGACCGGAGCCTGCCATAATCATACTGCTGGGAGGAAGCAGGCTCACAGACGTCACTTACTGCTCATCGCACGTTCATGTTCCGTGACCCTTGCAGCGTGTGTCGCCTGCATATAATGATCGTGGAAATGTCAAGGACGACGGTTCCAGCGGTAGGAACGGGCTTGGGTAATACGCCGACGCCTCTTCCCGCTCTTTGTAGAGCGGTCACACGCGAAGGGTACGTGGCCGGTCGAACGGTTCAAGATTCAGTTACTTACAGGTTTATCGATTCTGATGAATCTCTGAAGGAGATGCCTATCATGGCAGATGCAATGGTTCTAGCCACACAGCAGTGGCTCAACGCAACATATGGCGGTGATCCCCGCTACAACACGATCACCGAGGATGGGTTCACGGGTTGGCAAACGATCTATGCGTTGACGCGCGCGTTGCAGATTGAATTGGGGATACAGAACACGGCGGACAACTTCGGTCCCACCTCGCAGGCCCTGTATGCCCAAAACCCGTTGCAGCCGGCATCGGGGACAAGCAACAAATATGCGATTCTCCAAGGCGCATTGTGGTGCAAGGGATACAATCCCGAACATTACGGGACATTGGACAACCATTTTGACCAACCCGTAGCCGATGCCGTGATCACTATGAAAGAGGATGCTGGCAAGGTCAGTCCCGATGCCGTCGTGAGCGTGAACTTCATGAAGGCCCTGCTTTCCATGAATCAGTTCCAGATCGTCACCGGATCCGGCGGGGACAGCAATGTGCGCTCCTTCCAGCAGGAAATGAATCGCGATTACGAGGCATACGTCGGCATCATTCCCTGCGATGGCCTGTATAACAGGGACACGAACACGGCCACCATTCTCGTGCTACAGGCGTTGGAAGGCATGCCCACGAGCGTCGCCAACGGCAATTTCGGCACTGGCACCAAGACCTACTGCCCGACGATCCCATATACAGGCGGTCAGACCAGCTACACAGGATCCTCCTACACGGCCAGCCAGATCAGCGATTTCACCCGTCTGCTCAACTTCTGCCTGTATGTCAATGGGTTTGGCAGTGGAAATTTCGATGGCGGCTTCTCCGCGAGCAATGTCAGCGCGTTCCAACAGCTGTGCGCACTGCCGCAGACCGGGGTGGCGAACCTGGCCACATGGATGAGTCTGCTCATCAGCTATGGCGACAACACCCGGAAGGGCACGGCCTGCGACACGAGATTCGAGATCACAACGGCACGTCTGGCAGTTCTGAGAGCAAACTCCTATTCGATGGTGGGACGATACATCACGCATGGCATCATCGACGGGGAGGACAAGGCTTTGCAGGACGGCGAGCTCGGACGGATTCTCGCCGGAGGCCTTTCCGTGTTCCCCATCTTCCAAACATTGGGAAATTCCCTGTCCTATTTCACTGCAGCGCAAGGGGCCGTGGATGCCGCAGCCGTGAAGTCTGCGGGTGCGGAGTTCGGGATACCGGCGAACGCCCTGATCTTTGTTGCGGTTGATTTTGATGCTTTGGACGCCGATGTGACGACCAACATCCTGCCGTATTTCCAGGCCCTCCACCAGGCGATGGGCGACATGTATCGCATCGGTATTTATGGGGCGAGAAACGTGTGCAGCAGGGTTAGCGAAGCGGGGTATGCGGTCAACAGTTTCGTATCCGACATGTCCTCCGGCTTCAGCGGCAACATGGGTTATCGACTTCCCTCCAACTGGGGTTTCGACCAGATATCGAACCTCACTATCACCAGCGGATCCCAGAGCCTGGAAATCGACAACGACATCACCTCACCCCGGGCGGAAACCATCTCTAGCGCCATCCCCTCCAGTACAGACAACCCATCACCCGACATCCACAATGCCGTCAACGCGGCCCGCCACACACTCGTGAATCTTTCCACAACCTCGATACCCGTATACAACGCCAGACAGAACGCGGACGCGGCAAATCAGATCGGACAGATCAATCCCAACGAAATCTACATCAGACAGGACGGTGCGGAGGCCGGAGGCTCACCTATCCCGGCGAGCTCATATACCTATGAGATCTATTTCAGAAACTCAGCCGGAAACATCGTCATCGGATTCATTCACGAATCCGATTCATGGGGATCAGACATTCTATACCACTGGGCAAGTCAACAAAAAGAATTCACCGACTATAACTCCACAGGATCATCGCTTGCCGCAGCAACGACGACCTCCATCAATGGGAGCGTCTACGCCGTATTCACGCTTAGCCAGGACCTCGCCTGGTGCTATACCGCAACAGATGGTGAAACTATAATGATGTCACCGTTGAAGGCCGGAACCAAGATCGCGCTCAAACAGGGAGACGGGAACACCGATGCGCCGATGGGAGCGACCCACATCTTGTTCATGCTCGCCGATTATTGGGGGGATGGATCCTCGTGGTTCTCATTCCATGCTGCAGGCCAGCAGGTGAACGGATACGTGGATCTTGGTCTGCAGTACGGAAGCATGCCATCGGACAGGGCCATCTGGTAGGCGCAGTCCGATATGATGCGATCATTGGATGTGATGTGAATCATTGCAGGCCGTCCGAGCGATGGGGGTCGGACGGCCTGCCTTCAGGTTGATGCGAAAATGGAGAAGAACGGTGAATCTCATGAGAAGCTTGCGGCGCGTGCAGATGCCTGTGACCATCGTGCTGTTGATGCTACTGGTGGTATGCATGGCTCCGGCTGCGTGGGGTGCAGGCGCCAGTGCATCGGCTTCGCCTTCGTCTGCTGCGAAACTGAGCGTTGCCGCGTCCGTGCCCGTCGGCAAGCATGCCAACGCGATGCTGCTCGCACCGGACGGGAAGACCCTGTACGTCACCAATGGCAACACGGACAGTGGCAATGCTGACACGACGGTCACGGTGATCGACATGGCAGCCGCACGGGCGACCGCCACGATCGACACGCACGTGACGAACCCCACGAACCCAAGGATTTCCCTAGACGGCAGGACACTGCTCGTGCAGTCCGGTCTCAACACGAACCAGCTCGTCAGGATCGACACCGCCACCGATACCGTGACCGCAAGCGTGCAGACCACGAAGCTGGTGTACTACGCAGCATCTCCCGATGCCAGGCACGTCGTCGGCGTGTTTGCCGACGAGACCGGCCACAAGGTCAACAGGATCGCCGCGATCGACACGAACGCCACTGGAAGCGCACTGCAGTTCAAGCAGCTCGACGGCGCCTTCCTCACGCCCGTCGCCCTGTCGGCAGACGGGACAAGCCTGTACGGGGCACTCATGGCCACGACCACCAGCCAGCCACGATGGGTACGCATAGACACGGCGACCGGCAGCGTGGAGCAGGACTACGGCACCGCCCCCACTGACATGGACCTCATCCACGGGGCCAACACCCTCGCATCCCCCGACGGCGGCACCCTCTACCTACCAGTCAGCAAGGAGTCCACGACCAGCCTGCTCCTCGTCAACGCCGCCACCGGCACGGTACGGCACCGGCTGACCATACCCCTGGCCGCCACATACCTTGCATCCACCCCGGACGGAACGGTCATCCTCACCGCCGACGGCCAGGGAAAGGCAACACTGACCGACACGGCCAACGACAAGACCACGCAGGTCAAGAGCAACGTGTGCGCCAACGGATACATGTGCGGACTGTCCCCCGACGGCACCGTGATATACGGATCCATCGCCGACAACTTCCAACTCACGGCGACGGACACCGCCACAGGCACCGTCAGCACAGTAAAAACCGACGCGGCCGGAAGCGAATCAATCATCATTTCCCCCGACGGCAGCCGAATCGCCCTGAACGGAGGCGAAAGCATCGACATCGTCAACACCGGCCGCACCATCGACACCAGCAGCAAGAACAGCAAGAGCAGCGCCTCGGCCAAACCCACAGCCACTCCCACACACACCGCCGTGCAGCCCCTCGCCTGGATCCAGGAACACGCAGCCGCCGGCATCGGCATCATCCTGGCACTCATCGCCATACTCGCACTCCCGACCCTGCTCATCCTTCACACTCGCCGCCGGGCAGCAACGCCACACCACCGCCACTGATCTTCCAGGCCACAAACTCCTGTGCAGAAACAGGTGGAATCCATCACAACACCCAAGGTGACGAGCGGAAAGGTCAGGTGTAGCGACACCACCCGCTGGTCTCTGGAACCATAACTGCAATTGGGATCACGAATCACATCACGATTCAGACCTGTGAGCTGCTATCTGCCGTGGTGCTTCCCCTGCCGCCGCTGCCCCTCCTGTTGTGTGAGTCTTTGCTCGCGTCCGGTCAGCGCCTTCACTTGTCGGGCGAGGTCTGATATTTCCTTCTCGCTGCCTCTGATCTGTTTGTCCAGGCTTTCGACCTGTTCAGGGTTCAGGCCTTCCTCGCAGCTTGCCACGATGAGCGCTTGGAGGTCGTCCTGTCTTTCGCGGATCTTTGCTCCCAGGGTGGCCACGGCCTGCCTGCTGCTCATTCCGCCTTCCAGGAGGTATTCGCGTACCGTATTGATTTCTCTGACCACGTTGTTGACTTCCTCGACCTTGATGGCCTGTGCCATGAGTCGTTTCCGCTGCGCGGGGTTGGCCGTGTAGATCTGGGGGAAGCTGTTGCGTATGAGCTTGTCGATGTTCAGGCTCGGTGGCGTGAAGTATTCGTAGAGTCCTTCCGTGGGAACCTGCTGCATGAACCGTCCGCGGCTGTCACTCAAGACCTGTTCCGAATCCCTGGGCAGCCATGCGCGGATCGTCTGCCCGTCCACGACCAGACGCTGCCGTGGAATCACCAGCCGCTTGCCGCGCCTGGTGCCCGGCACCCATACGCTCACCGTCCTGGAATCTTGCCTGGCGATCATGCCCCTGTTGAAGCTGATGCATTCCAGACTCTCCTGGCCGATCTTGACCATCAGGCTCATCTCGTCATACGCCTCGCCAAGCTTCGCATCCCGGAACCTCATGCCCGTCTGCGCATCCTCGAACGTGAGATACTTGCCACGCACGTGCGTGAACACTCCCGTGGAGCGCAGCACGCGCTTGAACTGGTCGAAAGACTCCACACGGCCGGCCGTCTGGTCGATGCGCAGACGGATCGACTCCTTGACGCTCTCCCCCTTCAACTGCGTGTACAGGTCGGGACGTGTCTTGCCGTACGACTTGACCTTCTTCTCACGGATCACCTTCAACCCGTTTTCCAGACATAGCTCATCGCTGATTGTTCTGAGCCTTTTGAGATAGGTGCGCGGCACCTTCACTCGTTTCAATGTTTCAAAGTTCACCGGACTGAGCATGATGTGGTTGTGGATATGGTCGCGGTCGGTATGCGTGGCGATCACGTAATGCTGCATGCCCCCGGTGATGCGTTCCATCAGCTCCACGCCCAGCTCGTGCGCCCTCTCCGGGGTAATGTTGTCACCCGGGTCGAACGACTGAATGATGTGGTGAGCGCGCACCAGTGTGGTCTTCGTCGGGGCGCGGCCTGTTTCGATTCGGTGCTGCTCTTCAAGAAAATACTGTGCAAAAGCGGTAGGGTCTTTGCCCACGGATGGAAGGTTGGTGCTCACCAGCTCCATGTCCCGGGTCTTGTCGGGGTTGCAGATGTACTGCATGGCCTTGGAAAGCGTCTGCTTCACCTGGCCGATCTTGACTACGGCCATCCTATCGGCCCTGCTGTTCGTTGAATTTTTTCCACGCCTCACCGACGAGACGATGCACTTCAGCCAACTCGGCCTTCACCTTACTGACCTCTTCCAAGGTTGCATAATCCTGTGCATTGACTCGATGTGCGATCTGGTTGACGTTCACACCGATCTTGTTGACCTGAACCTCCATCTTCGTATAGTCCAAAGGCACAGCAATCAACGTGATCTGTTTGCCCAACACCGACTGACACACAAACTCATTCAGCGACATCGGCCGATACTCACGAACCTGGTCAAGGATGGCCGACGCCTGTTGCCACTCCTCAGGTGTGAAACGAATTTTCTTCTCTACTGATCTGTTTCTGTGATGATCGTTGCTCACTGCTGCTCCTATCGGGTTCGGGTGTCCCGCAGTCCGGCGAAGCCGGAATGAGCATTGGGGGGTCCCCAATGCTATGCTTGC